>NZ_JAQKGN010000036.1:0-740 GCF_027956555.1 Agrobacterium sp. ST15.16.055 | reverse complement strand
TTTGACTGGAGGTCAACCATGAACATCAAGAGCCTTCTCATCGGCTCCGCTGCGGCTCTCGCAGCAGTATCCGGCGCACAGGCCGCTGACGCTATCGTCGCTGCTGAGCCTGAGCCCATGGAATACGTTCGCGTTTGCGACGCATTCGGCACCGGCTTCTTCTACATCCCCGGCACCGAAACCTGCCTGAAGTTCCAGGGCTACATTCGTTTCCAGACCGACTTCGGTCGTGACAAGTCCGGCACCTCTGACTGGGATTCGTTCACGCGCGCTCAGTTCGAAGTTGACACCCGCACCGACACCGAACTCGGCGCTCTGCGCGGCTTCATCGGCCTGCGTGGCGATGCCGACCAGGACTCCAGCCGTGGCGTCAACGTTGACCAGGCTTTCATCGAACTCGGCGGCCTGAAGGTCGGTAAGTTCTACAACTGGTGGGATGACGATCTCTCGGGCGAAACCGACACGCTCTCTACGAACACCAACTTCAACTCCATTCGTTACACCTACGACGCAGGTTCCTTCTGGGCTGGCGTTTCGGTTGACGAACTCGAAGGCCTTGGCTCGAAGTTCGTAACGATCAACGCTGCTGGTACGGCCGCTCGCGCTCTGGAAGCTGACAACAACGTCGGTATCTCCGCTGGTATCGGTGCGAAGCTCGGCGCTGCATCGCTGCAGTTCATCGGTGGCTACGACGTAGACCAGGAAGAAGGCGCTCTCCGCCTCATCGCTACGGCTGACAT
>NZ_JAQKGN010000035.1:0-768 GCF_027956555.1 Agrobacterium sp. ST15.16.055 | reverse complement strand
GTATTGCTAAAAAGGACATCAACTCGGCGAATCTGCGTACCCAGCCTGATTACGACTATCAGAACGGGAAAAGCATTCTGAAAGGCTATCGCGCGGTGCGCACAGTGGAAGTGACCTTGCGCCAGCTGGATAAACTCAACGGTCTGCTGGATGGCGCCCTGAAAGCGGGTCTCAACGAGATTCGCTCCGTCTCGCTGGGCGTTGCGCAACCGGACGCCTACAAAGATAAAGCGCGTAAAGCGGCGATCGACGACGCCGTGCATCAGGCGCAGGAGCTGGCCGCAGGCTTCCACAGCAAGCTGGGTCCGGTGTACAGCGTGCGCTACCATGTCTCCAACTATCAGCCGAGCCCGATGGTTCGCATGATGAAGGCTGCTGACGCTGCGCCGGTTTCTGCCCAGGAAACCTACGAGCAGGCGACTATCCAGTTTGACGACCAGGTCGATGTAGTCTTTGAGCTGCAGCCGGCGCAAGCCGCTGCTCCAGCCACCCCGGCGAAACCGGCGGAAACGCCGAAACCGGCCCAGTAAGCGATAGAAACAAAAAAGCCACTTCAGCGAAGTGGCTTTTTTATGCCCGCGGTTTAATCCTGACGCAGCACCTTGTGTCCGTAGTCAATGAGCGCATCGGTCACCCGGCGCATCATGCGGCTTTCCGGGGCGAAGCGGTGCCAGTAGAGCATGCGGCGCTGGAACAGGCCCGGGGTGAGATCGATAAGTTCGCCGCTGTTGAGCTCTTTTTCGATCTGCAGATGCGGGATCATACAGC
>NZ_JAQKGN010000034.1:0-975 GCF_027956555.1 Agrobacterium sp. ST15.16.055 | reverse complement strand
CTGCTAACCATGGGGATCTCCACCGTGGTGATCGGCCTGCTGCCCGGCTATGAAAGCATTGGCATTGTCGCGCCGATGCTGCTGGCGCTGGCGCGTTTCGGTCAGGGCCTTGGCCTCGGCGGGGAATGGGGCGGCGCAGCGCTGCTGGCTACGGAAAACGCCCCGGCGCGCAAGCGCGCCCTGTATGGCTCCTTCCCACAACTGGGCGCGCCGATCGGCTTCTTCTTCGCCAACGGCACCTTCCTGCTGCTCTCCTGGCTGCTGACCGACCAGCAGTTTATGGAGTGGGGCTGGCGCGTGCCGTTTATCTTCTCCGCGGTGCTGGTGATCATCGGTCTGTATGTTCGCGTCTCGCTGCATGAGACCCCGGTCTTCGCCAAAGTGGCGGCGGCGAAAAAACAGGTCAAAATCCCGCTGGGTACCCTGTTGACCAAACACGTCCGGGTGACGGTGCTGGGCACCTTCATCATGCGGGCCACCTGTACCCTGTTCTACATCATAACCGTCTACTCGATGACCTTCAGCACCGGCGCGGCGCCGAATGGCCTGGGTCTGCCGCGTAACGAAGTGCTGTGGATGCTGATGATGGCGGTGATTGGCTTTGGCGTGATGGTGCCTGTCGCCGGCCTGCTGGCGGACGCCTTTGGTCGTCGCAAGAGCATGATTATAATCACCACCATGATTATTTTGTTCGCCCTGTTCGCCTTTAAACCGCTGCTGGGCTCCGGCAATCCGCTGCTGGTCTTCGCCTTCCTGCTGCTGGGCTTAAGCCTGATGGGACTGACCTTTGGCCCGATGGGCGCGCTGCTCCCGGAGCTGTTCCCGACGGAAGTGCGCTACACCGGCGCGTCGTTCTCCTATAACGTGTCGTCGATCCTCGGCGCTTCGGTCGCGCCGTACATTGCCGCCTGGCTGCAGGGTAACTACGGTCTCGCGGCGGTCGGCACCTATCTGGCGGCGATGGCGGCGCTGACG
>NZ_JAQKGN010000033.1:0-544 GCF_027956555.1 Agrobacterium sp. ST15.16.055 | reverse complement strand
TATCTTTCGCGTTCGTTGATATCCGCATCCACGAAGACCGGATGACGTCCTCGGTCATCCCCACGCCGTCGTCTTCGATAACGAGACTGCCGCCTATTTTTTCTTGACTGCTGAAAGTAAGCGTGACCTTCGTAGCATCTGCGTCGTAGGCGTTCTTGATGAGTTCAGAGAGCGCGGTTTCCTGCTTGCTGACAAGCTGCTCACCGAGCCTTTGGATATGGGCAGCATCGACAGAAAACCGAACTCGGTTAGGATCGTCATCAACAAACTCCCGGCTGGCGGCTTCCACGAGATGCCAATTCGGGGTTTTCTTGCTGACCTCAGCTTCGACTATCTTCCGTGGGTCGATACTGATCGTGTGATCCAAATCGGTGTCGTATTCTATGGGGTGCTCAGCATGCAAGACTTGAAAGCTCAGCACGCCTTCCCGACCCGTATCGACATAGCCGCCATGGACGATGCTGAGCTTGCCAGGGGTTATGCCAACGAACACACCAGCTGCGGTGATCAGCTCGACTACCTCTTCGGCGTTCCTCGCCTTTCT
>NZ_JAQKGN010000032.1:0-1242 GCF_027956555.1 Agrobacterium sp. ST15.16.055 | reverse complement strand
CGTATTCCATGGGCTCAGGCTCAGCAGCGACGATAGCGTCAGCGGCCTGTGCGCCGGATACTGCTGCGAGAGCCGCAGCGGAGCCGATGAGAAGGCTCTTGATGTTCATGGTTGACCTCCAGTCAAACGCTTAATCTTCTAAGCAGCGGGTGGGAAGCACTTCAAAGATGCGTGCCGCTTATGGAGATGATTAGAGCCAAAACCTCCCGCACAGGCAATCGCAATCGTGACAAAAGGAAGACAGTAAGGTGTCCTTAGTTTTTCATTGTTGCGAAATAGCTACAATTCTAACAGACGGGACCCAGTTCGTTAAAAAATCATTAATAAATATTCATTTTCAGCCACTTAAGCGAAAACCAAAAAAAGTCGAAAGACTAGGAACGCACCTAGTTGCCGAAAACTCAGCATTTTCGCGCCACGAAAGATTGTCCAAAAGGCGACTGTACGGGCGGAAAGGAGCTCTTTGGGTCGAGGTGAATCGGGATGAAACATCATTTCTGCTTTCTGCGCCCTGATGTTCGGCAACCGGCCGACTCAGCCCTCCCCGTGGGAATGCGGCCCGTTTCGCCCGAGAAACTCCAGCGTACACCGCAAACAGAGAGGGAATCGCACATCTATGGGCCGGCCCCGATATGCTCCACCCGATTCGCCATTCCTTGAAAAAAGAAAAACCCCGGCATTTCTGCCGGGGTTTCCATCACTGACAATGTCAGATCAGATTAGATTAGAACGCGCGCTGCAGGCGGACGAAACCGGTCCACTGCTCGTTGCCGTTGTCCGGGTCGTAGTAGTTAACTGCAACCTTGGTGGTCAGGCCCTGGGTGATCTTGTAATCGACGGTTACGCCAGCCTTCCAAGCATCATCGTTCGACCAGTCGTTAACGATGTAGTAGCTGGTTGTGGACGTACCGCCGGTAACAGGCACACCTGCTGCGGTGAACGCTGCACCAGTGCCCTTACCGGCAATGTTGCCAGAGTACTGGAAGCCGGGGGTGATCGTCAGGCGATCAGTTGCCTTGATTGCGTATTCGGCAGCAACTGCCCACTCGGATTCAGCGTAGTAAGCGTTTACGCCAGAAGCCCAAACACCAGCAAGACCAAGCGTGCCGGGGCCAATGTCAGCCGTAGCGATGAGGCGGAGAGCGCCTTCTTCCTGGTCTACGTCGTAGCCACCGATGAACTGCAGCGATGCAGCGCCGAGCTTCGCACCGATACCAGCGGAGATACCGACGTTGTTGTCAG
>NZ_JAQKGN010000030.1:0-2256 GCF_027956555.1 Agrobacterium sp. ST15.16.055 | reverse complement strand
GAAACCGAATTTCTCCACCGTCTCGACCGCCACCCGGTCCACATGCTGCTTGAATTCCAGCGGGGTCACCAGAAGGATGTCAGCCAGCGCCTGTTTCACATTGCCGAGCGGCATGGGGATGATGACGCCACAATTGCCAGACGACAGGCGTCTGCATGGTGGGAGCGCCTTTAAAGCCCATGGACCCGGGCTGGAAAGGCGCCCCCATAAAGTACAGACGTGAGAAAATGAACCGCCAGCAGACAGCAAACTTCGCGACAGGAGGATCGGACTCCGCTTTTTTGCTCGTGAGCGCCGGCGGCGCTCTTACGACACTAAACCGTCAGGCTCACTTCACAACGATGGAAATGACATCCTGATAGCGGTGCGTTTCAGTTCCCTTGGCTATACCCGTCGCATTCACCGCACGTGTCGGAACGTTGCGGCCGCACTGCTTGCTTAAACGACTGGAAATGCCGCCATCTGAATAGGAGATGATCTTGGATTTCGGCAGCTTGGGCGCCAGCGCCGCAAAACTCAAAGGAGTCGCACCGCAGCTATCCGCTCTGTAAGCCGTGAGGTGGCGCGTCTGACCAACCGAAAGTTCCACCGTCTTGTCCGCACTGCCGGCGCTGACGCAACCCGAAAGAGCAAGGACAGCAACCGATACGCAGGTTAGTGAAATATATGACTTCATAATTTCTCTCCATTAATAGGTCGGCACATCTTAAAAAATAAACGAGAACTTGCACCGCATCCTTTTACACGCGCTAGTTCAAGACTGGACGATTTTTAGAGCTTCACCTATCATCCTCAATCACCCGATCGGGTGAATTAGTCGAGGTTAGAGGAACTGACTCTTTTGTTGAGGGCACTCGGGGCAGGGATTGAGGCATGAGCATTCGTGGCTTAAGGCACTCGGACGACGACCTGATAGACCTCATTTATGCGGCGCTGCTCGGCGAGGCGTCGTGGCAGCAATTTCTCGACAGGCTTTCTGGGAATGCACCTGATGGCCGAACGATCTTGTTCTCCATGAATACGCGCGAACCCGACGATTACGTTGGCATGACCTCAAAATTCGATCTGTCGGAGCTTGAAAGCTATGCGGCATATTATATCAACACCAACCCATGGTTGGAGCATTGCGGCAGGCGAAGCGTAGGCCTGGGCGTTTTCTCGGATCAGATCGTCCCCAGAACGCAGCTGGTTAGAACCGAGTTCTTCAATGACTGGTTGGCGCCCAACAACATTTCGTCCTCCATCGGCGTCACTATTGACAAGAATGGAGACAGCCCCCTGATCGTATCCACCGTTACCAGCCGCGACGATCCCGATGAAAACAGCGCTTTTTCCGACCAGCTTACTCGTATCGCCCCCCATCTGAGGCGTGCCGCGCGTTTTTACAGGAACAGCTCGGCGCGATGGGCGGCCTTCGACCTCAATACGTCGCTGTTTGACGCCGTTGGCACGGGTATCGTCATTGTCGGAGAGAACGCACAAATAAATACAACTTCCCCGATCGGGCAGAAGTTTCTGGACAAAGGGACGCTCATATCGGTTTCACCGCTCGGAAAGTTACGCCTGCGCGGCGAGGACGCTCAGACCGTGCTGAACGCCATGTTGATGCGAAATTATGCCGGTCCCAGAACAGCGGATTTTCTCTCGCACGGCATCAGGCTCACGCTTGTCGCAATGAAGAAAGAACGCCTCTCGTTGTACTTCGAGGGACCCACCGTTGCACTCCTGATCCAGCCTTCCGGCGCGCCTGGCGGAACACCCGGAATCGACCAGTTCTCTGAATTTCATCGGTTGACGATGGGAGAGCGGCGCGCATTTCTCGGCGTCATAAATGGTAAGACAATCACGCAGATAGCGCAGGACGCATCCGTGTCGCGCGAGACGATACGCACACAGCTCAAAAGCCTATATGCAAAGACCGGGACGCATAGCCAGAACGACCTGCTGCGTCTCGCTTACCGAATGGCGAACCCAGCCCCCTAGGTGTTCTTCGATTCGTACAACGCGTCCTTATTGAAGATGACCTGCCGACTCAAACCGCCCACTCTTCATCCGTCGTGAACACGATCGTCAGCCAGCGGTCGCTCCCCTCGCCGCCCAGCGCATCGCCGATCTCGTCGCGGATCGCATCCCACTCCTCCAGACGCCGGGGCGGCCAGTTTTTCGGCACGATGAAAAAGAGTTCGATCTGACGGCCGCGGCCGACACGGGCGACATAGGAATAGTGGGAGGAGAAACCGAATTTCTCCACCGTCT